>NZ_JAGIOK010000002.1 GCF_017876655.1 Microbacterium imperiale | reverse complement strand
CTCGATCGTGCGGACGGTCGCCAGAGGGTTCCACCAGCACCGGTTGTCCGTGTGCGCTGCAGCAAGCCCCTGAGGGTCAAACAGCGACACCCGGCCCATCGTGGCCCGGTGCCCCGCGGTGACCATCAGATCGGGCTTGTTCCCCGTCACCAGAAGCGCCCCCGGGGCCTCGACGATGGCGGGGATGACGATCGACACCGACTTGTTGCGGCGCGGGCCGGCAATGACGGTGATGGTGTCCTCATACGACGCGCGCAGCGCCGTGGCACCCACCACCGCGTATCCGACCAGGACGCCACGGAACCGGCGAACGTCCAGGCCCATCCGCTTGTGCTTCTTGGCCAGAGCCCCGGGCAGCAGCGGCGCGATCGAGCGCCCTTTGCCCATGTACGGGGCTGCACGGTCGGCCGGCGACCGGTCGCGCGAGGCCCGCACGGCGAGCACCACGGCGAGGACGATGACCGCCAGGACCACCACGGCGACCGCGATCGCCGCGGCCGTGTGAGTGGCCGTCCACGGTTCGCGGCCCATCACCCCGGCGACGGGGTTGACGAACTCAACCCGCCCGGTGCTCATCCACCGCGCGATCGTCCACACCGACGCCGCCCCGATCGCTGCGAACAGCGCGATCAGGACGGCAACGGCGGCGCCCGTGCCGGGGCCGGTGTTCCGGGTGACGGCAGACATCAGCTCGCCCGCCTCGTCCTGATCGTCTCGCTCTGCTTTCGGAACCGCTCATCGGTGATGTGCAGGCCCTTCTGCGTGGGCGTCTGCACCATTTGAACCGGCACGCCGGGCCGGCCCTCGACCTTGAACAGCACCTTTCCCGCGCCCGGGGGCGCCGCCTGCCGGCCATCGCCCATGGGGCGGCTGCGCCACGTCTTGGCTGCGTTGAAGCCGGACACCAGGCGGATCTCTTCTGGCGTCAGTGGCTTGACCTCACCGAGCGCTTGGAGGTCCTCGCCCGTCAACGCCAGCAGCGCGAGCACGCCCGAGCGTTCCGCGAGCCCGCGCGCCTTCATGCGGTCCTCTTCGTCGCGGAGAGAGAGCATGTCCTTCGGTGAGTGCGTGATCTTCATCTCTGCCGTTCCCACCGACCGGTTGGACCGCGACAGCGCGTCCACCCGGTCGACGATCCCGGGCGTCGACCGCATCGGGTACCAGAACTCATCCATCAGCGTCGTGAAACCGGTCCAGGTCACCTTCGGCGTGTAGATCTCCCCCGCTGCCGCCGCCTCAGTCGCGATCCGCTCTTCATGCCGAGCAAGCTCCCAGTGAGCATCGATCGCATCCATACCCATCGACCACGACATCAGCATGGCCGTCGACAGGAGCTTGGTCGCCGTTGCGGGGATCGAGGACGTATCGAAGCAGAACCCGCCGCGGTTGCCCGGGTCGATCTCGATCGACTCCGTGCCACCGAGAAGCCGGCCCAGGTCGCCGCCGAGCATCGCGCGCAGCGACTCCCCCAGCCGCTCGAACCGGCGGCGGAAGGACGTTGCGTCCTCCTGCCCCGACACGGCGAGAACCCGCGCGGAGGGGGCGTAGAACAGCGCCGATAGATCGCTGGTGACCGGCCGCGGGTTACGGGCCAGAATGTCCGTCACCATCGCCTCGATCACCGCGTCGTCGATGTCATCCAGCGGCACGCCGCGGCTGACCCGCAGCGCCGCTTGTGCTTGCTGGACGACCTTCCACGTCGCCAGGCGGTTCACGTCCTCGCCGGCCTGACCGCCGATGGTGTCTGCCGCGCGGCCCAGCGGGCCGCGGGAGAGCAGGTTCAGCTGGTGCCGCGCGGTGGGTCCGAACTCGAACACCTTCCCGCCGGCTTGTTCGACTAGCGGGGTGTGCTCGCCCTTCTTCAAGGGGTTGAACACCGCCGGCACCATGCCGCGGGCCATCATCCCCAGCTGGATTGTCTGCGCCGTGGAGCTTTTGCCCACGCCGTTGATCCCGAACATGAACATCGACGGCGACGAGATCACGCCCTCCATGTACAGCGAGTGGTGATCCATCGCCACGGCCGTTCCCGTCAGCAGGTCACGACCGAGGGGAACCCCCGAGACGGGGCGGGCGGTGCCGGTCACGAACGGGTAGATTCCGCACGCCTGGACCGACGACGAGTACCACAGCGGGGCTTTCGGTACCCGGTTCCACCGTCCCCCGCCGGCACCGAAGAAGCCCATCCGGCTCAGGGTGCGGGGACGTGCGCGCATCCAGGCTGCTTGACGGCTCATGCGACCTTCCCCATCACTTTCTCGATCTGAGTCTCGTAGAGCCACGGGAGGATTCCCAGCGGCAACGTCGTGTGGAACGCCGGGCCGGCGTCGTGCTCGCAGAACCGGTACGTCAGCGACGACGCCTCGAGAAGCGATTTCAGCTTCAACGTCGCCTCCCGGTACGACCGGGTGTCGGGCTCGAACGTCACCGTGACCGCCATTCCAAAACGCGTGATCGCGGCGCCGGAGGTCACTTCCTGTTCGAGCTTCGCCGCGTGCTGCACGACGCGGTTGTCCCGCTCTGTGCGCCGCGCTTTCGCGCTGGCTACCGTCGATGCCGTCGCTCCCATCTGTTCAACGAGAGCAGTGCTCTTCGCAGCTGAGACCGGGCGGTAGAACGTCACGACGCGCTTGCGGAGGAACCGCTCGGACGGGCGGAACAGCGGTGCCAATGTCTCTTCCGTGATGTGCAGGCGCGGCGGCGCCAGCACGAGAGCTGTCATCGACGCCACTTCGTCGTGGAGGCACACCCGCCGGTTGGAGTCGTCGAAGTAGTCGGGGCCGGCCTCAGTCACCCGCAGAGCGTTGTGGTGACCGCGCAGCTCGTCGCTCGCGATCTCCGTCGACCGCTCAGGGCTGTACGCCACCCGCACCGCGTCGGCGATCATCCCGCTCGTGGCCGTCACGACCGCACCGCCGCCCGCGTCGCGCAGCGCGTCGACGTGGTACGGCAGCTTTGACGCGACCTCGGCCACCGCATCCTCAATGCCCCCAGCGAGGGCCGGGACCGACCAAGAGATGGTGACCCAGGTCGACAGTTCCGCGTAGCGTTCCGGGAGCCGCTGGGCGGCCTCCATCATCGCCTGCCGCGCCACCGCGGGCGCTTGCGGGTCGATGTCGGAGGCGATCTTCTGCACCAGCGGTTCCGAGGACCGCAACGCCGAGTCAACGATCGTCACCGCTCCAGCGATCGCAGAGTCCCGCGACAGCGACGCGATGACGTTGCCGTACCAAGCGACGTCCTGGTCGATCTTCGCTCGCTGCTGCAGGTCGGTGCCCTCGGGGTTGCACGCAAACACCGCCGTCACCGTCTGCACGTTCGGGTCGTACAGCAGCGTGAACGGGTCGCCGCGGCCGTCCGTGCCGTCGATCTCCCGCAGGTTCCCCAGCAGCCCGGGCAGGCCGGTGAGGTTGTCCGCCGGCAGGTTCGAGAACAGGCCCGAGTTGAACCGGGCCTCGCCGCGGTCCACTCGCCGCACTCCCGACAGCGCGGTCGACAGGCGGGACGCGATCGTCTCCCCCGTCGCGTCTCCCCCGAACCGCAGGACGAACACCAGTTCGAACACCAACGCGGCGCTGATGACGATGAGGCCGGCGCCGAAGGCTCCGCGCGTGAAGAACAGCACCATCAGAATCAGCGCCGTCAGGAGGATTCCCCAGCCCACCACCGTCAGCCCGCCGAGGGTCGCTTTACGAACCGGTATCCAGTTCCCGAACCGCGTCCGTTCGGTCGGGGTGATCTGCTCAGTGCTCATTGAAAGTGTCCTCCACAGTCGTCGTACTGCCCTGAGGCAGCGACCTTGCTACTTCACGCGCCGCGTCCCAGCCGCGGCCAGAACCGGACCCGCCGGCACTGCCCGATGCGGCATCCCAGCCGCCTGCAGCTGATCCGCCGACAGTGCTCGGACCGCTCGCACCGGTCGGCGCTGCAGCGCTGCTTCCAGCCGTGCCCGCACCCGCTGCGCCGCCACCGGCCGCGCTCGCGCTTCCCGCTGCGCCGCCACCGGCCGCCGCGCCGCCACCCGCGGCCACGGCGCCGCCGCCTGCAGCTGCTCCCCCGCCCGCTGCAGCCGCGGCGCCGCCGCCGGCCACAACGGGCGCAGCGGCGCCCCCCGTGGCTACGACAGCCCCCGCGGCAACGCCCGCGGTCATCATCGCGCCGCCAGCGCGCATCATCATCGACCCGGCGCTCGCGCTTCCCAGCGCCGCGGCTGCCGGCATCACGAGCTTCACCAGCGCCGGAAGCGCGAACAACGCCAGCAGGAAGATCGCCATGCCGATCATCACGCCCGCGAGGCCATCGGCCCCTTGGCGCAGACGGATCGACATGCCGTACAGCGCCGCAGCCAGCGGCGAGTACAGCAGGAAGGCAATCAGCCACCCCGTCGTCTGGGTGAACATCTTTTCGTGACGCTCGAACATCGCGCCCGAGGCCGCGACAGGCCAGAACGGCACAAGCACCGTCAGCGCCACGGCCCGCAGGATCATGATCAGCCATTGGATGCCGACCACGATCAGCCCGAAAACGCCGAAGATCATCGCCATGGCGATGTTGCCGCCGAACGTCGCGACGTCACCCACCAGGTTGGGGGTAGTGCCGCCGCTCGCGGTGTCGAGGATCCACCGCGCCAGCGAGTTCGATCCCAGCAGCATGATCTGGAAGAACGCCGTTCCCGCGACCGTCACGAGGATTGCGCGCAGCAGCTTCTTGGCCGCATCAGCCGCGGGCTCGCCGCGTGCGAGGAGCATCGTGCGGATACCCGCGACCATCAGACCGATTGCAAGCAGCACCGCCTGGATCGGCCCTGCCACCGCCGCGAACCACTCCGACGTCGCGCCACCGATCACAGCCTCCGGAGGTGACTGGATCCAAGACGTGAAGAACCCGTTCCACAGATCGTTTGCGCCCCGGTAAAGCTCCTGGGTGAACTTCTCCATCTGCGAGCCGATAAGCCCGCCGATGGCCTGCGGCACACACTCCCCACCGTTGAAGATGAAATCTCCCGCACCGGAGCACTCAGCCATTACCCGACCCACCTAACGAAGTCGTCAGACGTGACGTCGATCGGGCTGCCCGAGCTGCCGTCGTCCTTTGGCCGCATCTTCCAGTCGTCGCCCTCCCACACGACCGTCATCGGGAAGCCGGCGTAACCAGTCGCGTTGCGCGACGTCGTGACCACGACGTACAGAGAAACGCGGTCCTCGGTGTACTCGTCGATGCGGTAGCCGGCGAACGTCATCCCCGCAGATGCCCAGCTTTCGGTCGCACCCTCATTAGAGGCCGGCGCCGTACGCAGAACCTCGCTCTTACCCGGCGATTCCACCGTGTAGAAGTCCAGCGCGTCCACGGGAGCACCCGAGCCGACCATCGCCTCTGCGTAGAACGTGGCCGCGAACAGTCCCGCACCCGCAGGCGACCGCTCGAAGCACGCCGGATATCCGTCACGCTCCTTCGTTGGGCCGACCGATGATGACACCGGCCAGGTGAACCCTCGCGCGGCCTCCCACGCGAGATCAGCCGGCGGATTTACCTCGTCCGATTCGCCGACTTGGCAGTACCCGCCGTCGACGCCTTCGGCACTCGCGGGTGACGCGGACGGCGTTCCGCCCGCGTCACCGCCACCGCGGGGCGCGGTGAGGAGGAGGACGGCCACGATGAGGCTGGCGACTGCCGCGATGGCAACCACCAGCCCGATCCATGCGTTCTTCTTCACCGTCGAGCTCCCTATCGCTGGATGCAGTCGGTGGGGACCTGCAGGAAGATCGAGACGATGCCCGACGCCGCGGCGACGAGCACCACGCCGGCGATCCACCAGCCGAGGCGCGAGAGCATCTGCCCACCGTCGCCGCGGCTGTGCTGGAAGAACATTCCGATGCCCACGAGGATGAGCGCGATGACCGCGAGAGCCACGGCGGCGATCTGCACCCACAGTCGCGCCGTGTCCATCGCGTTTTGCGCTTCTGCGGGCAGGCAGTAGGGCGCCATCGGGACGATGTGCGTCGCGGTCGTGGCGACGTCGAGGACCAGGTTCACGGGGTTTCCCTCCATTGTTCGCGGACAGCCGCAGCAACTTTTGCCGCGGCCTTCTTGATGGCTGAGTTCTCCGGGACGGAGATCATGCCCCGCAGCGCGGGGAGCCAGGGCACGGGGACGACAGGTGCCGCCCCCTCTAGAACTCGGACTGCGCGCCGCACCTCGGGCGGCAGCTTGCCCGCCGCATCGGCGACGAGCAGGATCGCGCCGGCCCTGGCCGAGTACCGCTTAGCGGCCTCGACTCCGGCGAGGGTGGAGCGAACCACGATCAGTGCAGGGCCTTGGTCGTCGTCGACGTCGGGCACCTCCACTCCCCCAAGCAGCTGCGCCCACACGCTCACGCCGGCTCCCTGATGGGCGCCGATCATCGGCAGCAGGCGAGCGGGAATGGTCCCGGCGGGCCAGACCTCTCGCGCGCCGGTTCGCAGATACGCGATCACTGACCCGTCAGCGTTCACGCGGAACAGGGTGCGGCCCGAGGTCGTGTGTTCGAGTGAGATCTCCCACGGTGCCGGGGTCCGCACGTACTCCATCGCGTAGGTGAGCAGCTGCGGCACCGACCCTTGCGTGTAGTCGGCGCCAGTGAATCGCCACGCCTGCGCGTGCATCGCCGCGATGACCATGCTCTCGTCCGCGGACCGCGATCGTCCTTCGCCTGATCGCATCATGCCGACTTCACCATGCTGCTGCGCTCCCCCGCGTCGTCTGCGTTTTTCCATCTCGTGCTCGCCCAGATTCTTCGCAACAAGTAGACGATATGTGTCTGACATGGACCCTCCGACCCCTCGTTTGTCCACCAAATGGGGGACAAAACCTGAATGGAATCTCCGTATCTGCTAGCTTGATTAGCACTTACCACGAATGTAGTCCCGCTTTCGGGGCATCGCAACCGAGAGGCAGCGGGCATGAGTTGGCACAATGGGGCGGTGCCCTCCCGTCACGAGTTCTCCTCCGAGATGCCTGAGCGCGTCCGCAACGTGCTCGACGCGCTCGGATCGAACAACCGCGTAGAGGCGCTGCTGTTCTTCTCGGCCCACCGCACCGCGAGCCGCCAGCAACTCGCGGCCGGCACCTCGATCCCGTTCGGCAGCACCAGCGTGATCACCAACGATCTGCAGCGCTTCGGCTACCTCGTCGCCAGCGATGAAGGCGGGCGCCGCGGCGCGCCCATCATGTACACGATCGATCGCAAGCGGCTGCACGATGACGTCGCCGCCCTCATGGCCCACTTCGCCAACCTCGGTGATTGATCTCTCCCCCACCTCGGACCACCCTTTCTCTGCTTTCGACGTCAGTCGATGGCTCGCCATCGGCTGATATCTGCCGCCTTGCACGCCGTGGAGGGTGGGTCAAGGGCCGACCGCAGGCCGGGTTCCGCCAGGAACCGCGAAGCGCCCTTGACGCTCCCGGAGCGGCGTGCAACGCCGTAAAGGGCACTGCGCCGCTCCGTCGGCGTCCGCTTGGGCGACGTGCACGCACCGCCCCGGTTTCATCCATTTGGATGACGTCACGCCGCTGACTTCCGAAACTAGATAGCTCCCGATATCAAGTGATATCGGGAGCTATCTAGTGCTATCAACCGTTGAGCGGGGAGCGCTGCACAGCCGGCGGCGACGGGAAGATCCGTAGCCCCTCGTCCTCGACGTCGAATCGAGCATCCCGGTACACCGAGTGCACCGCCGGCAGCTTGCCCACGAACGCCGCTTTGAAGTCACGCAGCCGGTCGTACTGTGCTCCGAACTGTGCGTGCAGCTGCGCCCAGGTGATGAGGCTCGGGCGCTTGGCGCTCGGGAGCCGGTAGTTCAACCAGGCGAGGATATCCATCGCCATCGGGCCGTGCTTCGACATCAGCGCGACCGAGCGGAGGTCGACGGGAATCGGGGTGTCCAGGATGTCCTGGACGAACTCGGCAGAGAGCACCACCGAGTTGCCCCACAGCCCATCAGCGGCCATGTCCCCCGCCGCGTCCCACCACAGCTGGTAGCCGCGGGCGATCGTGTACTCGCTCGTTCGTACACCGCGGCCGCCGCCGGCCTGGGCCGTCTCCGTGACCGAGATCCGCGCGCCGAACAATCGCGGCACCTGGTCCATGACCAGCTTGCCCTGCCGGCCGCCCCAGGCTTGCCCGAGGTCTTGCAGGAACTTCGGCAGCGATGCCGAGAATTCCAGCTGCAGCCGGCCGTCCGCTTCACGGTCGCTTTGACGGCGGACGATCTGAGTCGTGAGCCATGGCAGGATCAGGCGCGGGTACTTGCCGAAGGGCATCTTGTACGCCGCCGTGCCCGTCTCCGGGTCGACGATGCGAGCGGGCTCCACCGCGAGGTTCATCGAGCCGTTGCGGCGCTCCCAGGCCCGCAGGTGCGGGTTCGCGGCCATTGGATCGCGATAGGGCAGGCAGGTCTGCGTGAACACGCGGCCGGTGAACCCGAGGTAACCGGCGTCGTTGGCTTCGTCCTCGCCGATGACGGCGGCGTACTCGGCTTGCGCGAGGCGATCCGAGGGGATCGTCGGCAGCAGCGGCGAGGCCGTCTGGCGGGTGGTCTTCTTCTCTACACTGGACATCGCCCAGCCCCTCTCAGAAGTGGGTGTGGATTCACGTTCTCTTCTCTTCTGACGGGCCCGGGAAGTCAGCCCTGAGCGTTCCCGCGCTCGGGGCTGGCGCCATATCGGGGCCGCCACAGTGGTTCGCACACTACACGAGCGCCCCGCTCCCCCGGGACGCACCCGCCGCGCTGAGTCGCCTGTGCACAACCTCGGCCGTGAGGAGTTGTCCACGGTACTTCTGTCGCGCACGGTACTTTGGTCGCGCCTGAGCCAAGACCCGCGGAATCACGAGGCAGAACGCACGGTACTTTGGTCGCGCCCTGATCTGTCCACGGTACTTCTGTCGCGGGGCTCACGGTACTTTGGTCGCGCCCATGCCCCCGCGATCCCTGTCGGGAGTAGGGCAAGGTCGGGTCTGCCAGTAATAGTTCTTCCTGTAGATCTTTCCTGTAATCAGCGACCGTTTCGTTGTGGAGTTGGGGACAACCCAACCGCGCCCCGGGCTGAGAGCACGTCGGCAGGATCGCGCTCCATGGCTCCGGCATCGAGGGTTGCCGCTTCTTTCCCTCCGCTGCGCTCCGGGAAAGAAGCGCCCTCGCCAGGCAGGCGCGCAGACGAGACAACCCGTCACGATCGATAGCAGTTGATATCACCTGATAGCGAGTGCTAGCGTCAGATATCACTTGATAGCAAGGAGGACGCATGATCATTCTGTTCGGGGGCACCAAAGGCGGTCCCGGCAAAAGCACTGTGGCGTTGAACCTCGGCGTCGCACTGGCAGCCGGAGGCGCACGGGTGCTGTTCATCGACGCCGATAAGCAACGGACCCTCGCGAAGTGGCACGCCCGTCGCATCGAGGCCGGCCACGAGCCCCGCATGACCCTCGTCGAGAAGCGCGGCAACCTGCACGCGGCGATCAGAGATCTCTCGGAGAACTTCGATCACGTCCTCGTCGACGTCGCCGGCGACGACAACGAAGAGATGCGCACCGCGATGACGATCGCCGATCAGCTGATCGTCGTCCTCCGCGCGAGCCAGTTCGACGCTGAAACGCTCGAAGAGTTTTCCGACGTCATCACCGCCGCCAAGAACTTCAACCCGAAGCTGGTCGCACGCGCCCTGTTCAGCCAGGTACCCACCTACAACGGTGAGACCGAAACCGAGGACGTCAGCGAGTACGTGCGCGAGTTCCCCGAACTCACCGCCCTGGGATCCGTCATCGCGTACCGCAAGATCTTCCGCGACTCCGTCGCAGACGGCCGCGGCGTCCTCGAAATGCCTTCCAAGAGCGCATCGCAGGGCGCAGCTAAGAGCGAGCTCCGCAAGCTCGTTCAGGAGGTGATGGCGTAATGGCGATCGTCCGCAACAAGAAGAACGCACCTGCCGCAGACCAGGACGCCATCGCCGCGTTCGGCGCTGCAGCCGAGGCACGCCCGGAACCGGACGCCGCCGCCCCGGCCCCGACGCCAGCCAAGAAGCCCACCAAGCCCGCGCCCGCCGCCGAGCCCAGCGGGGGAGACGGCCCGAAGAGCACCCTCGTCCGCTGGGAAGGCTACGAGGACGTTCGAGACGAGATCTACGACTACCACCGCCGCGAGCGGTACACCGTCCAGACGGTCATCATCGAGGCGCTGCGCCTGGGACTCGCGCAGATGAACCAGCGCTAGCAGGTGATAGCAGTCGCTATCAGGTGATATCACGCGATAGCCCGTGATATAGGCCGGTCCCACACGGGGCCGGCCTTTTCGGCTGAATACGGGGAAGTGGGGGAGAGGGGAACGTGTGACGACGAAGGCGGGTGCCCAGCCACTCCGGCAGCGCCCGCCCCGAGCCCGCCGGAACGACCCTGCATGCGGTGACGGTCAGGAGGGCGCGAACCCTGGGAAACGCGGGGATACCCAGCCCTTCCGAACTCCCAGCAGCCCCGGCGCTCACGACCCACAGAAAACACGGCCCGAAAACTTCTATCCAGGGTTGTGCAACGAGTACAAGGCGGGGTAGAATTAAAGCATGGATGAGGCGCAGGAAACCCGCGGAACGGTCACCGTTTACAGCAAGCCCAGCTGCGTTCAGTGCAACGCAACCTATCGAGCACTCGAGGCCAAGGGGATCAGCTACACCGTCGTGGACCTGTCTCGGGACGACAACGCCCTGGAGTACGTGAAGGATCTCGACCCCACCTACATGCAGGCCCCGATCGTCGTCGTCGACGAGCACGACCACTGGAGCGGGTTCCGCCCCGACTGCATCGACCGCATCGCGGCCGCGGGGGTGAAGTGATGGGAAACGTCAGCAGCCCCCTCGTTAAGGCCATCGAGCAGACATGGAGCGCGATCCAGCGCCGCCACGGCGACGTTCCCGAGGTCGTTGTCACCCTCGCATCCGGCACCAGCCCCCGAGGCATGAAGCTCGGCCACTTTGCCGCCGATCGGTGGGTGCGCGGAGAGGCTGCCATCCACGAGCTTTTCATCGGCGGGGAAGGGCTCGCGCGTGGGGGTGTGGGCACCCTCGGAACGCTCGTGCACGAGGCCGCCCACGCCGCCGCCGCAGCCCGCGGTATCCAGGACACCAGCCGGCAGGGCCGCTACCACAACAAGCGGTTCAAGGAGATTGCCGAGAGCTTCGGACTCGCCCTCGAACACGACCCCTCGATCGGGTGGAGCACCACCACCGTTCCCGACGCCACGGCCGCCCGCTACGCCGCCGAGATCCGCCGTCTCGATGCCGCGATCACCGCACACCGCCGCGCCGAGATCATCGGCGGGGGAGGACGCGCCAAGACCAACAACGGCAAAGCCGCCGTGTGCAGCTGCGGCCGCAAGATCCGCGCCTCCCTCGCCGTCCTCGACGCCGGCCCCATCCTCTGCGGAATCTGCGGAGACGAGTTCGAGGCCGAAGCCGCATAACCAGCACGGGGGCGCGACCAAATACCCCCAGCCGCCCAGTTGACACCTAGGTGTCAAGAAAAAGCACAATGCGGGGTTGCATGGACAGTACAAGTCGGGATAGAATATAGTTATGACGAAGCCGCAGAACTACCGAGACGTGAGCCGCTTCCTGCGGTCGCAGGGCTGGGAGAACACGCGCACGCGGGGGAGTCACCACATCTGGCAACCCGCCGATCGTAGCCAGACTCTCTCCATCCCCGTGCATAGCGGCATCGTGAAGGCCGGCATCGTCCGTCAGGTGCAGACCGCATTCACGAACACCCCGAGCAGCTGGAACTGAGAGGAGACGGACCCGGTGAGCACGCGAATTCTCGTCACCCACAAGGGTGAAACCGGCTACCTCCACACGGAGGTCAGCGCCGACCTCCGCACCCATTACGCGCTGACCCTCGATGAGCGGAACGCGGACGCTTACAGTGACCGGCGCCGAGCCGAGAAGATGGCCACGCGAGTCCGCGGCCGATTCGAATCGGTCGCGCTCGAAGATGCAGCAGCACCCGAGAACTAGGAAGGAAACGCCAATGACCCGCACGCTCACGGCGCACGCACACATGGACCCGGACGGGTCGTGGACGGTCGAGATCCCCGAACTGACATCGAGCAGCCCCAGCGGCGCAACGATCGTCGCGACCGGCTCGGCAACGACCTTCCGCGGCATCCGCCGCGCCGCAAGCGATCTGGCATCCGCCTGGCTCGACGTCGAGCCCGACCAGGTGGCCGTCGAGATCACCGTCGCGGCACCCGATGAGATCGTGGAACTCGTGCGCGCCAGCGATAAAGCCGAGGAAGAGGGCAACGCTGCCCGTGCTCGCGGGGCGCAGCTGCGCCGAGAGGCCGCGCACGCGCTCCGGGAACAGGGATACCCCCTCGAAGCCGCAGCGGCCGTCATCGGTGTGAGCTACCAGCGAGTGCAGCAACTCGCCAGCTAAAGCGGACGATGCCGATCCCGGCTGTGGGCTCCCGAGAGATGCCCCAATGCCGCCCGATGGGGGAGTGAGAGAAATGATCACATGGGTTCTTCTGTGTCTGGGGATAGTGATCGCGGCAGCGGGCGTCATCGGGGTATCAGTGTTCGTTGGTCTCCGGGCGCGGGCGCGAGCTTCGGGCGACTACGTGGAAGGTGATTTCCGTTTTTGGGCGCGAGGCTGGTGGCTTGTAATCACTGGTGTTTTCGTGGCTCTGATCCCTACGGCCATCCAAGCGTTTCAGTGATGAGACGCATCTTCGCCGCTCCCGGCTTCGCGATCGTTCTCGCCGGATGCACCCCCGCGCCCATCGGCACCCCCGTTCCCTCAGGTGCGCCCGTCGTGCTGGGAGTCAGCGCCGAGGTCACCGCCGTCGTCGACGGCGACACCATCGACGTTCGGACAGCCGCCGGCACCGAGCGGGTGCGGATCATCGGGATAGACACCCCTGAGATCGGCCGCGACGGCGCCGCTGACGAGTGCTACGCCCAGGAAGCGCGCGAGTACGTCAACGACGCCCTGTACGGGCGCACCGTGACGATCTACCCCGACCCCACCCAGGATGACGTCGACCGGTACGGGCGGCTGCTGCGGCACGTTCTCGTCGACGACCGCAGCATCGCCCAGGACACCCTTGTCGCTGGCATGGGCTACGAATACACCTACGACGCGCCCTACGAGGGCCAGGGCGCCCACAAAGCCGCTCAGGAGGCGGCTGCAGCCGCAGGGGCGGGCCTGTGGTCCGCGTGCGAGAACGGCGGGCACTGATCTGTCAGCGCGGCGTGGTGACGATGGGTGTCACTGCTGATGCCCACACCCAGGTGCGGTGCTCGACCTCACCGACGAGGAACCGGATCGCCACGGCATCCGAGGTCCACCGGCACGCCTGCCCGTCCACCCGCACCGGGGTACCGCCGAACCGCACCCACGCCCGAACGGGCTTCGGCTTCGGGTCGATCGTGACCGGTTCATCATCCAGCCCGATCTCTTCCCGAGAAAGCGACTGTAGCGGGCCAGCGTCCCGGGCGAGGCGTTCCAGGATGCGCTGATCCATCCGCCGATCCACCGCGGCCGCGTAGCGCTTGTTCGTCCCCACAGCCGCCTCGTTCCTCCCAGAACCAGGGTAACCCGCTTCGAACATGCGTTCTAATAGTTCGCGATACGGGTGCGGGGAGGCGATTCGCCCGCCACCGCCATACCCGAATGGCGGTGGCGGGCGAACCGGGCCGGTGCAACTGCTCCCGGCGGGCAAGAGTGGCATGCGCCGACGCGCCCCAGCATGGGGGTTGGCACAATGGCCTCATGCCCGTGCGCACCGAGATCCCTGACCTCACCGGGCCGGAGCTGAACATCCACCGGATCGTGCAGAACGAATCTCGGCTGTCGTGCCTGCGCGTCCTTCTCGGGACACCCTCCGCATCCCGCCCAGAGCTACAAGAAGCGACCGGGCTGCAAACGACCACCATCGTGGAGGCGCTGACCGAGCTCGAAGAACGCGGCTACATCACCGCCAACCGCCCGAAGGGCGAACGGAAGGGATCACCCCGCGTGCGGTACGTCGTTCACCGCGACCGGGTGACTGCCGATCTCCTCGGCCTGGCGGGCTGGATTCTTCGCTGAGGTTGAGCACCGCGCGTGGGTGGGCGTCGGCCGTGACGCCGGTTCTGCCCTCTGGCGGCTGAGGGGCTAGACCCGGCGCTTGCGCGCGTCTCGTTCTTTCCTGGCGCGTTTCGCGGTTAAACGTCGAGTGACGACCTTCTCGCCGGCAGAGCGCACGAGAGTGGTGTCGCCTACCTGCTTCCAGGCTGCGTGCTGGGCCTCGCCGTGATGGATGCCTTCACACGAACAGGTGCAGTCATCGCCTGTCGAGCCCTGCCAGCGGCTATCGCAGCGTTCGTGCTCGCTGTAGTGCATCTCGATCGTCACCTCGCCGTCGCGGATTGCGATCGCCTCCGCAACGACGGATAGGTGGTTTCGACTGATCGTCCAGTATCCCTCCCACCGGGGCAGGCCTGGTGGAACCACCCAAGTAGGGCGTATAGCCGCGCCTGCAGCGGTCTTGAACATCTGTTTGTTGGCAGGCTCACCCTCGCGGGGGCCTCGGAGTCCGCGAACCTCGATGCGGCCGTGCAGGGGGCGGACAATCAGTGCTGACATGGACCGATACTCGCAGGGACGGCAGAAGGGGGTAGGGCATCTCAGGGATGCCCTACCCCCTTCATGTCGATGAAGATCAGAGCCGGCGCCGCGGGCGGCTCCCACCGCGGGCGGCGGAGGCCTCTACGGCTGCATGGGTGGCCGGGTCGTTGAGGACGGCCAGTTCGTCTTCGGTGAGGACGACGGCCGGGTCGAGAATGATTCGGCCGTTGGATTCGCGGGTCACCTTGTACGAGTCGCGAGTGGCGATCGAAGCGAGGTTCATCCGCTTGCGCGAGTCGAGCGTCATGTAGGTGCTGCTCATGATGGTTCCTTTCGGCGGGGTCTGACAGCGCAACAGCTACAGGTTGCAATTGTCACCGCTTAGGGTAGTTCACCGCTAAACCAAACGCAACACCGTGCCTAGTGTGCCATCTGCACCTTTGGTACACTGTGGGTATGAAGCCGATTACGATGTCTGACCAGGCCGGTGACGAGTGGGATGCCATCGTCGACGGTGACCGCAAGCTTGCCGAGGCCATAGATCCGATCCTCGATTCCATCGAGGAGGGCAAGACGCCGGGGGAGATGTTCGCTAATCATCGACGGTTCACTCAGGTTCGGGTGCCCGGTCGCGACGACCTCTACGCCGTGATCTGGGAGGTCCGAGAAGACGACCTCTACATTCTGAGGATCGGTCGAGTTGCCATCTGACCAGGCTGGAACGTGGCGATGATCGATTTCTCGGCCGTCGCCGACATCGCCTGGCAGGTGTACCGGCTCGCACCCTCGGTGCCTGACCGGTTGACCGACCCCCGGCTGATCTTCCTCCGCGACTTTCCCAGCGGCTCGTGCGATTCGATGGCGTACGCCACCGCAGCAATGCTGCTGCAGCACGGGCTCGGAGACTGGTGGATCGTCACCCAGGGCGACGGAACGAGCTGCCACGTGTGGCTCGAGTGGCGCGACGATGATGGCTCGACTCTCTACGCCATCGACGCGACCGCGCACCAGTTTCCAGAAAACACCGAGCCTTTCATCGGCCACGGGCCTACACCCACAGCCGAACGCTTCAACGAACCCGTCGAAGCAACCCGGTTCTCAGAGCTGCCTCATCACTGGCCGCGTGACGCCGAGCTCGCTCTTCTCGATCACGTACGCACCGAGATGGCATGAGTTAGCCACGAACGATCGCTTTTGGCAGGGGGCCGTGCGGCGCCGCTCGATTGGCCCCGGGAAAGTAGATCTGAAGCTAGTTCTGGCGTAGGGTCTCGGTCGGCCGGGAAGCCGTTTATGGTGCTACCATCACCGACGGCTGACCCATCGGTGGCCCTCGCGGCTGACGCCAAACGTGTGTGTATCAGCGGCAAAGAACTCGTGCTCGGCGGCGTCGCCGTACCCGAGATCTGCATGGTTTTCGTCTTGGATACATTGCACGTTGAGCAGCCGGCGATGACCGCCACCGGGTGTGGAGACGATCATGTCTGCTCGAAACTGGCAACGCCTTCCTTCAGCTGTCACCTCGACATAGTAGGGGGAGCCTGAGACATCGACAGATGTCCCAGGTCACCTAGAGGGACTCCCCCGTGGCTGGTGGCGCTGGATCGCCGAGCCAATCTCCAAACCGTTCGAAGAGTTGAGTGATGTCGTCCGGCGACCGCAGTGTGACTTCCAGGTCGCCCACTCCGTGATGCCCGATCGATGAGACGTCTCGCATGTTCTCGCTGAGTTCGTACCTCTTCGGATCGAGAGGAAGAAGAACGACCAGGACGCCGCGCCTCGTTGAGAGCGGCACGCTGACGAAGACCTGCGATCTCGCGAGGACATGTCTGCGAGGAAACTCCTCTCTGCGATAACCGACGTACGTGGCGCGCGACACGTAGTGCAGACCGGGGTTGCGGGCGCACAGTTCGGCGTCGAGTTGATCCAGCAGCGAGGCGAAGGGCTGGTCCACGGTGGGGAAGTGACGCGCCCTCATGGAGAACTCGTCGATGTGGAGGATGCGCCGAAGCACCTGCTCTACGTCGCCTCCGTCGAACGCCGCTGATCGCTCCAACTGAGCTTTGATACGTGGATTCATCCTGATCACCGCGGCGGCTTGAACGCGGAGATGATTGTCTGTGCCATCGGTGTTGCCAGCTGCAGATCGTTTGCGACCGAGGCTCGTGCGTGAGCTCGTTGACGTGCTGCGGTCCGCTCGGATTCGTCCGCATCGAGCAGCGCCGTCAGGATCCGTTCCGCGACATCCGCGGGTGGTCGCGGAACGGAGAGCTGCTTGATGATCGCCCAGTTCACTCGTGTGCGTCCGATTCCCGTTGAGCGGAGCAGCATGTCAGCGCGCGCTTCCGGAGAGCGGAGCATCGCCCAGACGACGTAGGGATGTGTATCGGATAACGAGTGAGCGACCGTGAACTCGCTTGTCACGATCGAGCCGTCGAGTTCCTCCGGAACGAGCGCAATCGCTCCGTGGATGGCGTTGATGTGGCTGACGACGATGTCGCCGGCTCGGACGATCGTGTACCGGCCTCGGGGGAGGTCGTCGACGCTCACGGTTTCCCCTGCTTCGCAGAAGCCGTCATACCGAACGCGAAGATAGGTGACTTCAGGTAAATCCGTTGTTTCTGCGTTGAAGACCCGGGAGGTGCTGTTCGTGTCCGCTAGCACGTTGTCGATCAGGTCACCGACAAGGACGGGTTCGAACCCAGCCTCGACCCAGCCGATCTCGCGTGCTTCGAGCTGCGGCATGACCGCCTTGACGTCCATTCGCTCAGCGATCGCGCTCGCGGGTACAACCCAGCTGGTGTCGTCGAGGTTGCCATCGGCGAACTGGCGGAACAACGCAGTCACCGTGGCGACCTCCGCGGTGGCGTTGGCGCGGTTGATGGCGTCGATGGGAAGGGTTCGCTGGCGGGGCGAGTCGTCTATGCCGACTGCTGAGCAGTAGTACATGAAGACGTCGGGTTGTGTCTCGTCGGGGCGGATCTTCTTCCGCATGATGAGGATTGACGTCTTCACGCGGGCCTGGGAGCGCTGGAACGAACTCGAGACAATCACCGACGACGTCGTCGAAGCGGCCGCCAGCGTCCTCGTCATCGGGAGCTAACCAGCCCCACCGGGCGATCACGGAACACCGCCATAGAGCTGGCAACTCCACAGACACGATCCGCGACAACACCCAACGCGGCCTCGAGTACGCGCGTGCAAAGGGGAGGGTTGGTGGCCGGCCAAGTGTGATGACGCCGGAGCGTGTCGCGACGGCGCGGCAGCTGCGCGCCGAACGTCACAGCTGGGAGAGCATCGGGCGCGTGCTCGGCGTCGGTGCGTCGAGTGTCCGACGTGCGCTTCAGTAGCGAGCCGGCAAGTGGGCCTCGCAGTCGCCGGGCTGCAGAGCTAGCGCGCCCGAACCGCTGTCATTGCCTACGGGTCACCTGACGGACCAACTCATCGAGCCGTGCGTCGCGATCCTTCTTGGCCTGCTTCCGGGTGAGGGTGCGTGTGACGACCTTGCTGCCCGAGTTCCGCACCAGGGTCGTGTCTCCTACCTCGATCCATGACGCGTGGTGGTTGTTGCCGTGGTACTTCCCCTCGCAGGAGCATGTGCATTCGTCGCCTTCGGCGGATTGGCAGCGCTGGTCACATTGCTCGGCGGTGCTGTAGTGCATTTCGATCTCGACCTGACCGTCGCGAATTGCGATCGCTTCCGCAACATCCGTGAGGTGAGGTCGAGCGATCTCCCAGTACCCCTGCCACGGAGGGCTGTCCTTGGGGGCGGGAACCCAGGTCGGTCGTATGGCGGTTCCCGTAGCCGTCTTGAACATCTGACGGTTGGACGGTTCGTCACCCCGCGGGCCTCGCAGGCCTCGCACCTGGATTCGGCCGTGGAGCGGTCGGACGATCGTCGCTGTCATGCCGGGGACACTATCGCGATGGCGACGTCCGGGGAACACGTCCGCGGTTCGCGAGGCGCCAGCCTCTGTTCGCGGCCTATGCGTGTCTGCCTGCCTGGGGCGCCGCGTCTAGCTGATCAGCGATCTGACGGAGTGCTCTGGCGAGTAGCTCGTGCTCATTGCTTCCCATTAGCTGGATTGTGAAGTCCTGCTGTGCACCTGGCCAGCCTGGTTCGGTGCCGAGCCAGATCGAGCCCGCGCCGACGTTAACGCGGACGGCGCTGTGACCGGAGTTGCCGTCTAGCGGGGTGATGTGGGTCACCGTGACATCGAGGATCGCAAACTCCTCGTAGGACCAGTGGTGCTGTTCCGGGAGCGGGTTGTTCGTCATAGCTCGTGACCATAGCGTGCGCGTGTGGGCCGAGCTGTTCCTCGGGGCGATGTATGCGACCGGTCGGCACCCGATGGTGCTCGCAGGTTGCGGGGGAGGGGCCTACGGGGCGACGTTGAGTGCACCGCTGGTGTACAGGAAGTCGATGTGCTGGTGGTGGCAGGTGTCCCAGAACTGCACGAGGGTGGGCCACGCCAGCGCGGCCGAGGCGCTGCGGCAGTTGTTCTGTCCCACGCGGGTGCCCTTGGGTGCGACACCCGCGAGCAGGTCGAGCAGAGCGAACGTCTCGGGTGTGTTCCCGGTGACGGGCTGACCGCCGAGGCTGATGAAGTCCACGGCGTTGCCGCCGCCGTTGATCCAGTGCGCGTTGGTGCCGAGGTTGCTCCCGGCGCACCGACGGTTGAGGTCGGAGAGGCCCACGGACTCGAAGCGTTGGAGCGCGAGGGTGATCATCTGCAGCACGGGAAGATCGATCAGGCAGCCTTCCGCGGCCGTGCCGGCGGCCATGTCGCGGATCTGCTTCTCGTACCGCTGTTCCTGGATCGTCAGCGTGCCGTCGTCGAGCGCGGCGGCGAGCCGTTGGGCGAGTTCCGCGGCGTCGCCGGACACGCTGCAGCCGGCGGGCACGGAGCCGCCGCCAGAGAGCGATCCGAGATAGGCGGTGATCGCGATCGCGGCGGGGCGCCACTTCACATAGTGGAAGGGGTCAGAGTTGATCTGCACGCGGTTGATGGCAATGGACGGTTCCAGCGTCTCCCATCCCTGGACCGCGGCCAGGCGCTCGAAGAACCGCGTTGCTGATGTCGTGGGGTCCATCCGTTCTTCGACGGTGCCCCATGAGCTTTGCTGCTGGAACAGACCGATGGAGTCAGCGATCGATCCGTCAGGGTTCACGGCGTTATCGCCGTAGTTGATGTTCACCAGCGAGGACTCACCGAGCGCTGCTTGCACCCCGAGCGACTGCGCCGCCGGGGGCAGGTTCAGCTGCGCGGCCGCGTTGATGATTGCGGCGGCGTTCGCGAGTTGTTCGCGGCCATATCCCGACACCGAGGCGTCGGCGGGAATCGCGGCCGCGTTGACCGGTCCCGCCGAGGGGGTGCAGGCGTTGGCCGGCTCGTTCCCGTCGGAGGTCAGCGCGATGACGAGTCCGAGGATTAGCGCGACGGGCAGGATGATCGCGCCGGCTAGGAGGCCGCTTCGCTTCATTCGGGGGGTGCCATTCTGTCGACCTGCCAGGGGTCCGCGTGGTCGGGTCGCGTGACGTACGCGGTGTACGTTCCGGCGTCAGTGGGCACGCTCACGAGGAACGTGAAGACGCCATCACCGGAGGCAATCGCTGCGCCCCCGGTGTACGTCGTGCACGGAACCGTCGCCGGGTCCACCGTGTCGTAAGCGGTGACGGCTGCAGGGGTCAGCAGCGGAGACAGTTCGTCCATCCACTGTGCTTTCGCGACCCCCGGACGGCAATACGCGGTCACGGCCTCGACGGCGATTGCCACGGCAGCGTCGGGCGCTGCGGGGTCGGGCTCGTGCTCGTGATCCCCGAGCGCTTCGCTCGGCGTCGGGCTCGCTGTCGTCGACGCAGACGGCGCGGGGGCCGATCGCGTGGGCGACTCACTGGGCGACGCCGCCGGGGCACAGCCCGACAGCATCCCCGCGACCAGAAGGCCGGCGCCGACGAGGGCCGCGGCGTACGTCTTACGAGTGGTCATCGTTCTGCACCGCGGGAGCAGCTGCGGGCTTCGAGCCACGCGGCTTGCGTGACCGGGCGGTGCTCGTGTTGGGCACCAGGCCGAGCTTCTTCAACTCGGCTTCGGTCCAGCCTGTGCGCAGGGCGTGGGTGCGTGCGCGTGCGGCGGCTGCGGTCGCTTCCTGCAGCGCCGCCTGCGCGTCGGCCTCGGCCTGAATCGCACCCGAGAGGGATTCGCCCGCGGCGATCTTCTCTTCTACCTGAGCCAGTACGGAGTCGCGAATGTTCATCGTCATACCACCAGCCTACGTTCTTCTCATTGAAGTAGCACCTGCTATTTCGCGGGTCAGTTTGTGCACCTCGGGATGCTGACCCGGCACGAGATCGAGCACCAAGACCAAGGGCTGCCAAGCGATCGAGGAACCAACTTCACAACAGCATCTTGCGAACGCAGATGGTGTGCCAAGTCCGTAAGACCAAGACTCCGTGACAGCAGCTACGTGCATCTGATGAAAACTCTATCCTCGCTAGTGCTCGAAGAGCTTTCATCAGATGCACGTATGCTACGGGCTTCGCCCATAGTACGCTGGCGCCATGCGCGGCGGATTGATCTTCTACCGAGGGATCGGGAGCGCTGCGCGTGCGTACCTCGAATCGGACCACTCGCACGCTGACGACTACTACCTCGAACACGGTGCCGCCGTCGCCGAGTGGACCGCGCTGGACAGCAACGGTCAGGTCTTCGACCGGTCCAGCCTGGACGGGGACGCCTACCAGGCGTGGGTCGATTGGCAAGACCCCCTCACGCTCGCTAAGCGCGGGAACCCGCGCGACGAGGTGAGGCTGTCCAAGGATGGCGAGGTAGTCGTCCGACCGTCCTCACCTCGGTTCGTAGAAATGACGGTCAACTGCGACAAGTCGCTGTCGGTTGCCGCCGCCATGTTCCCGGAGGTTTCGGCCGCGCTCGATGCCGCGCAGGCGCAGGCCGTCGAAGCGATGGGCGGGTACATGGCGCAGAACTCCGTCACCCGTGTAGGCGCGCGAGGCGCACAGCGGTTCGTGCCCGTCGAGCGCCTGGAACAAGTGGCGGTCGTGCATCGCACCTCCCGCGCGGGCGACCCGCACCGGCACGTTCACGTGCAGTGGAACACCCGCGTTTACGCGGAGGGCCAGTGGCGCGGGCTGCACACTGCGGCGACGCTGCGACAGCAGGCGGCGCTGCGCGGCGTCGGTGAGGCGGCGATCAACTCCAACGCTGAGTTGCGCGATGCGCTCGCGCGTGTGGGCCTCACGTTCGACGCCGCGACCGGCAAGGTGACCAACCTCGAAGAGCACGCGCGTGTGCTCTCCAAACGGGCCGATCAGATCAACCGTCACGCGGCCAGGTTCGAGGCCGAGTGGCGCGCTGCGCACCCCGGCCAGGAGCCTGACCGGGCGCTGCGCCTGCGCTGGGATCAGCAGGCGTGGGCGCTCGACCGGCCGCAGAAGGCGAACGCCAACATGGCGTCCGAGGCGGTGTGGCTGCAGGAGATGAAGGACGCCGGTCTGCAGGTCGACGGGTTCGCACCGACCGCGCCCGCCGAGCGCGTTACGGTGGGCGCGCTGACGGCGGATGAGTTGACTGCCGAGGTGCTGTCTGCCGCTGAGGCGCGCAGTTCCGCGTGGTCGATCGCGGACCTTGAAGGGTACGTCGGGTTGGCCGTCGCCGCGCGCAACATCGAGTCCGACGCGGAGTCGATCAACACGTTCGTACGAGACGCTGCACAGCAGATCGCCCGCCAGCTGCCGACGCTGGAAGTGGAGATCTCCGGCGAGATTCCGCAGTGGGTTCGCAACATCACCAGTGACCGTGTGGTGCACGTCGAGCGGACGCTGCGCGACCGGTTCACGACGCGCGGCCTGCAGTCGGGCCTGGTGTTCCCGGGCGAGACAATCGGCACCCTCAATGAGCAGCAGAGCGACGCCGCGCGAGCGATCGCCAGCCGTGCACCGCTCGTCGTTATCGAGGGCGCGGCGGGGTCGGGAAAGACGACGATGCTCGGCGCCGCGCGCGAGCTTGCCGCCACCGACGACTACCGTCTGTTGATCGTCGCGCCTACGCTCCGTGCCGCAGCCGAGGCGGCGTCCTCAACGGGCGCGGCAGCATCCAGCGCCCACAAGCTCGCCCACGAATACGGCTTCCGCTGGACCGACGCCGGCGCCTGGTCGCGGCTCGCGGTGGGTGAAGCAGACCCGGCGACGGGCGCCATTTACGAAGGCCCCAGCGCCGAGTTCGCGGTCGACCAGGACACCCGTATCGTCATCGACGAGGCCGGGATGATCGACCAGGATCTCGCGTACGCGGTGACGACGATCGCCGACGAAACCGGCGCCGGTATCGGCCTGATCGGCGACCGTGCGCAGCTGCCGGCAGTCGGTCGAGGCGGCGTCCTCGATATGGCCGTGGCCGCGCACCCCCGCCCCCTCGACATGTCGGAGGTGCACCGCTTCCGGCAGCCCGAGTACGCCGCGATCAGTCTCCGCATGCGCGATGGCGTCGACCCCGGTGACACCTTCGACCAGTTGGCTGCAGCCGGCCACATCGTCCTGCACGGCAGTGACCAAGAAGTGGTCGCAGCGATCGGCGCCGACGTCGTGGCCAAGGCCGAGGCTGGCGCGACAATCGCGGTCGCGGTGCCCTCCAACGAGGCCGCGACGGAGATCAACGCGATCGTGCAGGACGCTCGTGCACGGGCCGGACACACCCGCACCCCGCGCACCGAGGTCGCCGGCATGGACGGGCTCAGTATCCGCCCCGGCGACAGGCTGATGACCCGACGCAACGATCGTGACCTTGGGGTCGCGAACCGCGACGTGTGGGACGTCGCCCGCGTGCACTCTGACGCTTCGGTCACCGTGAAGAACGGCGCGAACAGCGTCCGTCTGCCGGCTGAGTACGTCCAGGAGCACACGCACCTTGCGTACGCGACGACCGAGTACGGAGTGCAGGGCGCGACGGTCGACTACGCCCACGGGGTTCTCACCGAGTCGTCGTCCGCGCAGGCGCTGTACGTGGCCGCGACCCGCGGCCGCGAGAACAACTCGCTCCACATCGTTGCCGCCGACCTGGACGAGGCGCGCGGCGTGTTCGTCGACGCGATGGGCAGACAGTCGGGCGACCGCGGCGTGGAAGCGGCGCGCGAGGTGATCCGCCGCGACCTCGACGGGATCGTGCTGCCGCAGGGCGGCGAGGACGCGAATGTGCGGCTGCCGGCAGAGGAGGCGAACGTGGCCACGATCGACGAGCCGCAGGGGCGTTCCATCACCGAAGAACGCATCGCAGCCGAGGAACGGTTGTTCGCCGTGCAGCTGCGCGAGTACGAGGCGACCCGTGCCGCGTGGGAACGCCGGCACCCCGGAGAGAACCCCGACGAGTATCGTCAGGCCGTGCGTGCGGCCGAGAAGGCTGCCGCTGCCGCGACGTCGGCGCGCGAGGACGCCGAACGGGCGGCCGAGAGAGCAGCTGTCGACGCTGGCGAGTCGACGTGGCGTCGCGACTACGACCAGGTGCAGCAGGCCGCGACCGTGGCCGAGGAAGCAGGGCCGTTCCGACGTCGCGGCGCGCAGCAGGACCACGATGCCGCTGTGCGGTCCTTCACCGACCGCCACCAGGCCGCTCCGGCCCCCACACCGCCGCGTGAGCTCGTCGACGGCTGGGCGCGCTCCGCGACCCGGCCCGGGGCAAACGAGAGCGTGGACCGTGCTCGTCGACGCGAGGAAGAGACGCGCGATCGCACGGCCGCGTTGAAGGCCGATCCGGCGCCGACCAACGCGCCCACGCGGCCCACACGGGGCACGCCGGAGCAGGAGGCCGCGAAGGACGCCGCGTACCGTCGACGCCAGGAGAGCACGCAGCGGCAGCAGCGCACGCAGACCGCGACCGCGGCTGTGCGGAACCGCCAGCGCGGCCCGCGGCTCTAAGCCGCTGCAGTTCCGCTCGAGCGGTTCTTCGCGCTCACGATCAGGGATGTGAGTTCAGCGTCCGTTGTGCCCTTTCGCCGCCATAGCCGCAGGTTGTTCGCGAAGTCCCTTGCCCAGGTGTTCACCGGGGCGCCTGCGGCAACCATCGCTTCCACGTCGGTATCCGTCCTGAGAGGGTCGGGAACGGTCGCGAGCAGACGCATCGACTCCGTGGCTTGCGCAAGCCCCGCGCGGCGTTCGGCCTCGAACCACTGGCCGAGAAGGTCGTCGGTTCGTTCGGGTGTGACGGCCGCCAGAAGCGTGAGGCCCACTCGGAGCTCGCGGAACGGTTCGGAGGCGGACTCGGCACGGAGGTTGATGGTGTTCAGGGTCGAGAGGGCGACGAGCGTGCGCACAAATGCGGCATCCGTGCGCTCATCTGCGCGCGCGGCCGCGGCGGCTTTGCGTTCCGACCTCGCAAGCCAGACTGCGACCACGGTGGAGATGATGATCGCTGCGCTGGGCAAGGCGACGTCGGCGACGATCTGCAGCACCCCGGGTTGTTCCATGCACACACCGTAGGGCGCTGGCCCTGACTCGTGCCGGGTTGTGGCCCGATCGCGTGTGACGCGGCGGGCGCCGGCCCCTCGCACGAGAACAGCCCCGGCGCTTTGGCACCGGGGCTGTTGCGGGGTTCTTATGCGGAGCCCCCTCGCGTCTCTCTGCTTACGTCGAGGCGTTGACGCGGCTTGTGTCCGTACCCGCACTCTCGGAAAGAGCCCCGTTGCTGGTCGATCAGCAGCGGCAGGTGGTAGTCCAGGACGTCGCGGAGGAACGCGTGCAGCGCCGGCACAGCGCCGTCCTCCGCCGACGCCAGCATGAGGTTCCACTCCTCGCGGATCGCAGCCAGGCGGTGCACGGCGTCGGGGTGCTCGGCCCACTGCGGGCACCAACGAGTGTCCGCGCTCCCCGCGGGTGCGAGGAAGTCCAGCAACGTCCCGTCGACGAACGCGACGAGTTCGGCGCTCGGTGCGGTCAGGGGCAGATCGTCAGCGTTCAACTTCGACTCCTGTGCTCGCGGTGCGATGCACCTGCACGGGGGCTTGGTTGCCCCCGTTGATCAGACGCCGCATCTGCTTGTCCTTGAACCACGGAACCGACTTCACCAGCACCGGCCGGCATCCCGAAGCGAGCACCACCATGCGGCCCAGGGACAGCGACGCGAGGTCGGCAATCGACATGATCCGATCCGAGGATCGGGTCCGGTTCACGTTCCGCTGACCGTTCTGATGATTCGTGGTCGTCTCGGTGTACTCGTAGTCACCGATCCGCTCGGAGAGGTCGCGCAGGAAGCCGTTGGAGGCGTTACCGCCACCGAAGACCTGAATCGTCGACGCGCCCCACAGCTGCGCGAACCCGCGCGGGCTCCACACCTGTTCGCCCTGCTCCTGGCTCTGCAGGATCGTCGTCACGACGATGCCCCGCGAGCCGTAGTGGGTGTACTTGGCCGGCAGATCGGGGATACGGCAGATGTTGCCGGCCTCATCGAGCACGGCCATGAACGGCACCGGTCGACGGCCGGACGGCTCCCGCTTGGCGTCGTTCTCGGCCGCGGTGAGCACCGCGCGGGTGAGTGCGGCCACGAGAGGGCCGGCTGAGGCCGGCCCTTCCTCGCTGAGCAGGTAGAGCGTGTCTGCCGGCGCCGCGGAGAAATCCTCGGGCTTGAACTCAGGGAGGCCGGCTGTCGGCGTCACACAGGCGCGCAGCGCCTCCGACGCCAGGAACCGCATCACACCCTGAGCGAAGCCGTACACGCCTGAGCGTGTCTCCTCGACGAGCGCCTGCGTCGACTCGATGTCATCGGCGAGCGACGGGTACCGCTCCTGCAGCACCCGCGCGGGCATCGGGTTGTCGGGCCGGCTCAGCCAGTCGAACACCACCGGCAGGTAGTTGCCGTTCACCGCGGCCGCGAACAGGTAGTTGGCCACCAGGTCGCGACCGCTCTTGGCGAAAAAGTCGTCCTTCTTCTCGGCGTCATACGACGCTGCAGCAAACACGTCGGCGAGCACAGCGGCGTC